>NZ_JBBORF010000002.1:0-11453 GCF_038004505.1 Paenibacillus sp. FSL R7-0048
CGGATTGTAAATGAAAAATATCTAAAAGAGTAATAGACAAATTTTCCTTTTTTTTTTATAATTACATAGCAACGAACTTTCTATACAGAAAATATGTTCGTACATAGAATGTTTAATCGTGTTATGAATTAACAGTATAAAACATTGCACGGTGACATATATGGCAAATAGTGTTATCCTCATAGCGAGGATAACATGAAAAGCCCCGACAGATGCTGGTAACATCGGTCAGGGTATCGGGTCAGAGCGCTTGCACCGCTCATTCCCCTTACACATCGTAATAGTTTTTAGGCAGCGTTGCAATAGTCTACGAGTCCTTTTAACTATTTCTAAAATGTGTAATATCGCACAATATTTGCGATATTTGGGGTGAGGGTGTAGCCAAATGGCTGCACCCTTTTTATTTTGTTATCTCATCTAGCAGGAGGGCTTATGACAGTGACCAGTGCAATATATCAGCAGGATATCGGTTCCACTACATACATGACCTCGGCTGAGCAGATGGACAGTATTACAGCGTATGTGTTGCAAGATGAAGCGAGACACATGGATATAACGTTGCTTAATGGAGATAAGCTGACCTTTGTTAGTACGATGACGGTTGGTGACGCTATTGTTGCAGCATCCATGTTTTTGTTACTAGCTTTTATGGTTTTAAAATGGCTGCTAGAAACTGTATGGAGGCGGTAGTGATGTATACCCTATATAGCCTTAATCCTCAGATGTCTGCTGCCTTAATTGGTTTTGCGATTACGGTTCCGGTGTTGGTATCACTGTTTGGGCGTAGCCTAATTAGGGTGGTGATGGCATCAAGACCCTAATCGGAGCGACTTTGATTTGGTTGCTTGGCAACCCGGATTTACTCTTGTTGCTTTGTAGTTTCACCTTTGGAATCGGATTGCTTTATGCTCTGATATCTGGATATCTCTACGCAGAGGATCAGCGAGAAGAAAGAAGGTGGGATAACTTATGAACATGAGTGATATTTGGGACTGGAATTTTTATTGGCAAATGTTTCGGAATTTTACGGCTACAGTATCACCGTTTGTTATGATACCAGTCGCTATACTCAGTGTCGGACTACTGGTAATTATGATCGTCAGCATTGTTAGATATGCGAGGTCAAGCTGATGGCTGATCCTACAATTAATTTTCCAAAGAGTTATTGGACAGATGCTAACTTAAGCAGGCTTTGGTATTTCGTCAAATATGCACTTAGCTACAATCAAAAGCTTGTACTGATTATTGTAGCAATTTTTACAGCTGGGATGGTTGCTGTAATGGTGATCGACATATTTGCCAAGGCAAGGGAAAAGGACAAGCATGACGATGAAGATTTTGATTTTTAATAGGTGAGCAAGGGGTAACCCACTCTATAAATTAAAAAAAATATTAGGAGGCATAAATTATGGCAGCAGCAATTGATTTATCGGGGGTTAAACTTCCATTTACGGTGGGGGACGGACTTAATGCAGGTACACAGGTTATGGGGATTTTCGGGGATTGGACATTGCTAGGTGTTGGATTTGCGCTTGCGATACTGATTATTGGTGTAATCTTCTGGGTTGTCAAAAAGTCCAAATCAGCAGCAAACACAAAATCCTAATCGAAGGATCATAAATAGCCCAGACACTACGTCTGGGCTATTTTTAAAGAAAGGAGGTATAGCGTGAAATGGTGCTTACCTTTAATTTTCTTAATAGGTTTGATGTTGTTTCCTAATGCAGCTTTTGCAGATATTACTTGGAATGCTGTTTCTCAGGGTTTTGATGTGACAGACGATGAATATTTCGTTTCTGTACCTAAAGAATCTACTGGTTCATTTGGGTTTAGTGGTGGGAAGTTTGTTAATCCGCAAGGAAAATATTTTGATGTGGTATGGGTACATACAAACAAAGTATTGGCTTCGGATATTAGCATAGACGTTACTTTCGGAGACGGATTTACCGTTAATATTCCACTATTTTCAACGTCTAATCAGATTCCGGGAGCGTATTTTAATTCTCATCCCAGCAAGGGGATTACGCTTAAATTTAAATCAGATGGTCGTACTAACTATAAGGCTTATATTAGTAGCTATGGACTCAAAGATTATGACGGTCCGGGACCATCTACAGCGCCCACTGCAACGCCTACAACAGCGCCTACAGCTAAACCAACTGTAGCGCCAACCGTAGCGCCTACTGTAGCGCCGACTGTTAAGCCATCAACAGCGCCTACAGTAAGCCCAACATCAGTAACGCCAACAGCAACAGCTACTTCTAATCCAACCGACCCCGGAACTACTGATCCGGGGAACGGTGGCGAAGAGTGTACAGCAGCATGCCAAAACATTATAGATCAATTAGAGTGTCCGGAATGGGATGAATACATGGGGGCATGGGCTGATATGATACGAAGCACCATTCCACCGCCTCCTGATTGGGATATGGTCGCTGACAAGATAGGTGCAGCAACAATAAATCATCTAGCTAATTATATTGGGGATGTTCCAGCCCCACCAACAAAGGAGGAAATAGAATATGAAACAATGGCGAATTTACCATGGCTTGACCAATCGGTGGAGACGAACGATCTTGTACCGAAAGTACCGGGAGATTACAACAACGGTAAAATTGATTTCGACCTCAATAAAGATGCTCCGACAATTCAAGTAAAAGATGAATCGGACCCCTTTGTTATAGATGATCCATTAAAGGATATGCAATATGATGATCCGGGGGTTAAGGTGATTCCGGGCGATCTGCGAAATAGTTCAGAGGGGATCAAGCAGCCTGATAAAGTTGATACTGGCGATCCTGCCCCGACACCGGGGAAAATTATATTTGAGCTTCCGAAACCGAGCGCGCCACCACCGAATCCGGAGATACCGCCCATGCCCGCGGTCACGTCTGGACCACCACCGACACCGGGGCCAATTATATTTGAGATTCCAAAATATAGCTCATCAATTTTAGTGGATACAGATAGTTAGGAGTGAGGTGATTGAAAAAAATATTGTTATTGATGATTTTGATTGTTTCAGCATTACCTATGCAAAGTGCTTTTTCATATAGTGGTGGTTATCTTAACGGTAATGCTCTTAGCTTTGGAAATGGTAAGTCTGGATTTGGGACAACTACTTATTGCACAGATAATAAACTTAATACTTCTCAAACCTTAGATAAGGCGGGCGGATGGGTAAAATATAATTTTTATAAGGGTCCTATTGGTGTTGGATCATATATTTTATCTATAAATAATTATTCAGGGGAAGAATTAACTCTTGAATTATTGGATGCTAGTCAGAAAGTTTTGTTTACTATAACAGGTCTTAATACAGGATACGAAAAGACATTTTTGCCTTCATTAGTTACTAACGTTAGTTTCTTTAAGCTTACTAATGATTCTAATCAAACCATATATTTAAGTGAATTTGATTTGTTTTACGATTTTTTGGAGCCAACACCAACGCCAACACCAACACCGACACCAATACCCACACCGACACCAATACCAACACCAACACCAATACCAAAGCCGCCAGACAAGCCGATGCTATCGGCAAAATCGACTGAAAAGCGTATTATTATGGACTGGACAAATGTTGGAGCTGATAAGTATCTGCTATACCGTGATGGGGGGAAATATGCTGATCTGTCAGGCAAGGAAACAAAGTACGTTGATAACGATGTGAAAGATGACACGGACTATAGCTATAAAGTTAAGGCGGTTAATAGTTATGGGGAAGCTGAATCTAATACCGTTGTCATTAAGCTTAATAAAAGCGTGTCGGATTGGACGGGGATTAAAGTACCGATTAGTGCAGTAGAGGCAGTAAAGGTAGGGATTGATCTTATACAGATTTATAGGGATTGGGTACTGATCGGAATTGCCTTTGCTCTTGCAGTAATCATTATGACGGTACTATATTACAACGTTAAGAAAGGCAAGCAGATTGCAACAGTAGCGCAGGTAGGAAGGAGAAAATGAAATGAATGAATATTTTACCGTTGGCGGGCTTCTAGAAGTAGCGATGAAAAATGTATTGATTTTGTCTCCGGCTCTGCTGCTTATTTGTGGTGTAATGCTGGCTGATAATATGCAAGCTATGCTCTTTAAGATCCTGCGGTATGCACGGCGTACCATGCGGATATGATCGGTCAGATTTTAAGGGCTGGATGGGACTTTTCCATGAGATTGACTCAGCGAGTGCTTAGTTTTTTATCGTCATTGCTAGGTCATTTGTTCCAGACCCTTTTTTCATTTCTTAAGATTTTGCTTCGACCGTTATTTATCGTCATTGCCTTATTGCTTTACTTTGTTTATAAAATCGCTGAGCTAGCAGTTACGCTTATAAGCTTATTTTTAGCAATTGGTAAGCTGCTGTTAGCCTTTATCAAGGGGATTTTTGTTACACTGGCTGGATTTACATACACACCAACGACACCTCACCACGGGCAATGGACATCTATATTTATAAACGTAGCCGGGGGGTTTGAAAAATTCCAGCTAGATAAGATCGCCTATATTTTGCAGTTTGGTATTTGGTTTGGTACAGCCTTTGCCGTTGTGAGGATCATCAGTAGTATCAGATCGGGGGAGTAAGCTGTGTACGATTACTTTTTACCGCCAGCACTCCGTAATTTTATAGATTCAATCTTTGCTCCACCACTGGAATTTTTACGGCTAGCGAAGACTTATCTTAATCAGACAAGCCTTGTTGCTGGACATGGTATCAGCCTTAATAAGTACTTAGGTTTTTTTGATTACTTGCCGCCATCGATGCAAAACGTGATGAACTCTTTGTTAGCATCGATTGTCTTGCTAGCAATCTTACAGCTAGTTAAAGCGATTATACGGATGTACTTTGCTTTTAAAGATGGAGCTAAGTGGTGGTAATTCCGACCTTGGCCACTTGGAATTAAACAGGAGGGATATATAAGTATGGATGCAGTATTTAGCTACTTTGTATCTATCGGTGCTGGACTAACTACAGGGGTTGTAGTCGTATTGTTACCGTCAGCATGGCTTTATAGCAAGATCAAACGGAGTAAGGGAGGTAAGGCAGATGCTAGGAGCAAATAAGGAGCCGTATGAGCCACAGGATACACTTGTGATTTTTAAAGATGATGGTACAGCGGATGTGGCTGCCGTGATAGAGATCAATGACGATAGGTTATATGCAGAGTCGGCTATGACCTCTTATTCTGTGCCAGTGGGCGATTTTAGCTCTTACACTGGTCGCAAGGGAAGAATCTTTTTGACAGGAGCTACCATTGAAGCATCATCCGACTATCAGCGGATTGCAGCGCTAGAGCGCAGCACGGTACTACGTCAAATCACTCATTACCAGGGCGATCCTCCGATAGCTGCAGCTGGTATGAGCTTGTTAAAAAAGATGCTGATAGGCGTAGGAATTGTAGCCTTGCTTATCTTTTTAAAGGCGGTGTAGCGTATGAGCGTAGCGCCTAATAATGCGGATAAAATACAGTCAGTTATCAACGATGACCTGTTTCCAACGGTCACACATGTAAGTGATGTTAAACAGGTCTTGGAGTTCATGAAGGACGTTGCTGCACCACTCAGCGAGGAACAAGTAAGGGCAATTCTGCTGCTGGAGAGTTTGGGTAGTAATAAGCGGCTGCATGGAGACAAAAATCCGTATGCAGGTATTATCAAATCCATTACAGGCGAGTTTAAACGGGCTGTTGGTCGCACTGAGACGTATCTCCAGACAATAGAAGAGTTAATACCAAAACCACCTAAGCCAATCATTATGGCACCGGATGGACGACCAGTAAGGGGGCGCAGATAGATGCCGCATAATATAGGGGTTGTTGGACCGTTAGGCTCCGGTAAGACAACTACAGCTAGCATGATGGCGTGGCTATATAAGACTGAGATTGAAAAACGTGGTGGTAGTATCAAACTGTTCGCGAACTACGACCTTACAGGCGCTGAATGGATGCGTAAGGCTGAGGATTGGTTTAAAGTGGCTGATGCTCACGGCAGCATTTGTGTGTGGGACGAGTCCCACCGTTCATTCGATAGCAGAAAGGCACTTAAATTTGAAAATACGCTTGCTACGGACCTTTTAACATTCGTGAGAAAGATGGCTAGTATACAGATTTTTGCTACACCGTCCATTAACCGGCTAGATACTCGTATACGTGAAATGTTAGAAATTTTAATCCAAGTCCGTCCAATGGGGAACAAGGGCATTCATCTGGATTACTACGATTATTTGGCAGATGGTGGCGGCAAAATGGGCAAGTTTCTGCATTCGCGTTTTCTGCCTGCAAGTAAGGTCAAGCAGATTCATAAGTTACATTTATTTGATACACACTCATTTGTAGGTGGTTTTCCTTTGCCAAAGACTGAAAGAGCAGCCGAAAAATTTTGGACTAAGCTAGAGCAAACACATGATGACGCTATGAGGAGGATAAGAGATGACAATAATTCCCGAAAACGCATTGAAGTCGGATCCCCAGCAGTTGCTTTATAACTTTCCCGGTATACATCCAATTAAATATACTAAGCTATCCTCAGAGTATCATCACTGGAGAGCGGTAGCAGCAGCAGAAAAAACAGCAAGGATCTTTGGACGGTTATTGGTTCCCTGCACAATGATACACTGGGAACGTAAGCTTAAATTTGAAGATAGACGTATCCAAATTGGAAAAAATGCCTATTTTGCTCTGTCTCGGGAAGAAATGACGAGCATTGAATTTAAAAAATATAGCGCGGCTGCCTATGAAGATAAAGAGAAAATTATGGCATAAGGGGACTGATAAATCCAGCTTTGAATGAGTTGGGTTTATTTTTTTGTGTGTAGTAGTATTCAAATTCCGAACGTCTTATATGAAAAGTGTTGCAAAATTCAATTTGCTGCAGTAAAATGAATTTAGCAACATAAAACAAATTACTCCGGAGGATTCAAGTGGCGAGAAAAACATGGCAAAGTGATAATTATGGCGGTGCGCGTGAAGGGGCTGGACGTCCAAAAATGGGAATATCTAAGCCATTACGGATCAATCTACCATCAGAGGCTTGGGAAGAAATCGACGAATTGATTGGTCAAGGTAAGTATGATAATTATTCGGAGTATTTTCGCAAGTTACACGAAGGGATACGATGAGATGACTCGTAGACAAGAAATAGAATGCGAAATTGCAAGGCTGGCTTCTGAAATTACGGATGAATCTACTTTATTAGAACAAGTGCAAAACATGAAACAGCGTCAGAACCTTTATACTGAATGGTTGAGGGAACCGGATTTGCCTGATCTTGATTTTATGAAACATCAGCGTCGATAGGAGGTTTTATAGAATGTCTAAAAATGAATTTATAGAAGCATCTATGAGATATATCAGAGAACAATGTGAGCAATTTCCAGAAGAAATTAAGATTTCTCTTCGTATGCAAAATTATATAACTCGATCTATCGAGGGTGCATGGGATTGCGGCAAAATGGAAGTTCTGGAACGTATTGTAGAGAGGTAGTTTGTGGAAATCTGATCCCTGCCATATTTAAAATACATAAAAAGGATCAAATAGAACTATATGCGAAAATAATGCGAACAAAAATTCTTTTTAGAATATAAATTCGACAAATTTTAGGATATTGCGCAAATTGATCTAGTAAACATTGGTAGACTCATGGTAATATTTGCTTTAGATAAATAAAAGAGCCACGTTTCACGGCGGCTTAGAGCTACCAACTCTAATGCTGCTAAACCGACCCTAACATCGGAGAAACAGGCGCGCTGAACACATGGCTTTGCCCTCATTGTACCGTATTTTTATTGTGCGATCAATAGGAACGAAGTAATGCGCATAAGCCCTCCTGTATCCCTTTCTGGGTGTACAGGAGGGCTTTTTGCATAGAAAGGCTTAGAACGCCACACAGGAGCCGTCAAGGGCGCGTAAGCGGCGAAGCGAACCCTTGACGAGCGGTTCCCACCACCGACCCTAACAGCCGTTCCCGAACCTTGCGTTCGGGAACCTGCCACCCGGCGAGGGGGCGCCGCAGGCTAAAGGATTCTTAAGGCGTTAGCCTTAAGCTGCCAGCGGCATATCAGTTCTTAATTTAATAGGAGAGTGAAACTATGAAAAATTTACTTTGTGGGTCTTGTGCCATAAAAGCCTCACTGGAACTATCAGAACGTATTGAATTAGCTAATTCTCGTAAATTGGATGTGGAATATCATTGTCTAGGCTGCGGGAAAGTTCATTTTTGGACGCTTAAGAGAAACGGAGAAGAAACGGCTGAAATGGTCGAAACGGTTGAAATCGTCGAAATGAGCGAAATTGAGGAAAAAAGCGAAATTTTCATCCAGACAAGACTATTCTGAAATATTCATATGGTGATAAATTCACAAAAGGAGTGAATTATGGATTTCACAATGGTTGTCTATTATCTGGCGGATATTGTTTCATCGTTTGGGCTGATTCAAGTTTTTGCTGTGCTTTTTATTATTGGTTTTTTGTTTGTTTTGGTAATAGATTTGTAGTTTTTAAGAGTGCAAACGTTCAAACTGGTGCGAGACCCCAATGCTTATAATATGGGGTCACGGTAGGGCTTCCCAATACCCTCCAAACCCGTACTGCTCTAAGGTTTGGGGCTTCCACCACACGTAAGGTGGAGAAAATGGGAGTAAATCGTACGTATGATTCAGAATATAAAGAGTTTTATCATTAAAATCGACTGCGCTTTGTGTTGCTAAAACTTTTTTTGAAGGAAGGAGGTCTAAAATGCCGGAATTATATACTAAACCGAATGGAACGTTTCGCGGAAAGAAGAGATTTCAGCCTGATCCATCTCATTTTTTGTTCAATGTCGATACCCTTTGGTATACATACGATGCAGATAATTATGATGAAGTAATGCAGGAAGGTCTTTTACAACGGCTGATTGACGGTAAGAGCGTTTCAGAGGATGGTGAGGGAACGGATTACATACAATTGCTGCTAGGCCGATATGAGTATCCTGTGACGTTCAGCATTGAATCACATGGACAAAAGCCGATTTATGCTTTTCAGATTCGGAATCAAGATATGGCGATTTACTTCGCACGGCGGCGGCGTAATGATGGGACGTTTCCGGTAAAGGTTCAGATAAACCAATTTAAGCTATGGGATATGGGGGTACAGGATGCCTTTTTGGAGTCGTTGGAAGTTTTGACTGCGCTTGGTTTTCAGTATGAAGCTGCGAAGCCTAATAGGATTGATTTATGTGTGCATTCAGACCAATTTAAATGGACTCTGGACGATTTAAAAGCTTTGGATTACCCAAGGAACATTGAGGATGATAACAAGCCCAATTTCAACAAGCTAGACCCCTGTACGGGTGAATTTGAAACAGTATACTACGGTGATCGTACACGGTTGCAATTGCGTATGTATAACAAATCTATTGAGATTACGAAAAAGAAGAAAGACTATTTCCGCGAGATTTACAAGAAAAACGGGATGGATGCTGAAAAGGTTTGGAACATTGAGTTTGAAATACATAGGGACTACATGAAAGGTTTTGCTTGTGAAGAAACAGGCGAAACGGGGATATTTGATACTATGGATTTTTTGCTTAGACTAGACGGTTTATCGCTGCTCTGGACGCATTTAATGAGTAAGTTCAACCATCCGTCTGCATTCTGGAAACAACTCAGTAAGGGAGATCTTAATCACTTTGTAGAGTGTAAGAATTTTATTTTTCGGTTGAAGGATATCGACACCACGAAGGAACGGGAGATTGCTCAGATTAGAGGTAGGCTGCAAAAGCTTATTTTGAATGAAGAGCTTGAGCCAGACGCAGATTTTATGATTGAAGCGATGAAGGTATTTACGAATATGTTTCATGATTATGAATCAGAGAAAGAAAAGGATTTTACGGAGGATGTATTGAAAAAACGAAAAGAGTATATGGATGTTCAAATGCTCAAGCGAACTATGGCAGAGCGGCAGCAGACAAGTAATAAGCTGGAACTGCTTACAGAATTATTGCATAAAAAGACTTTGCATAATGCTGATAAGGTGCTATTAAAAGAAAAAGACGCACAATGATCGTGGGGATCAATGAGCGCCAAAACAATGTAAATAAAGTATATCAGGTCAGAGATAATAGATCAAAATGAAAATAAGGAGAGGGTTTTAATGGAATTATTCGCTTATTTTGTTCTTGCGTTGCTTATTATTGTTAATCTTATTGCTTTTGTGATTGATATCTCATCTACTATAGATCCTATTTTGAGAGGGTATAAAAGAGAAGATGATGAAGTAGCTACTTTTGTAAGGTTGAAATCAGTTGAGGTGTACAGAGTATGGCATATCTTACTTGTTATTTGTTTATTGCCTGCGTGGTCTGTCTATGGTTTACTTTACGGGCTTTTTTTTCTCACAAAATATTTATTCAAATTTCCGGTATTTACAAAAGGGGGAAAAGGTAATGGATGAAACCGCATTGATTCGCCGTGCTCTGGACGCTTGCGGTTACCAGGAATCATTGCCAACACCGAAAGCTCTTTATGATTGTCTCTATGATTTTGTTGACGCGGGTGTGTTTAGAAATTTAGAATCAGAAGATATAGAAGACCTCACTGTAGCGGAAATGGCGTGGGGTTTAATCCGATACTGTAGGTGATATGAAAATGCTAGGAACCAAGGAAATCAGTGAGATTTTAGGGGTTAAAGCCGTTACAGTACGTAAGTATGCGGGAGAACTTGAGAAGGCAGGGTATAGCGTTACGAAAAGCGAGAGCGGACATCGGGAATATTCAGAAGATGACGCTACAGCATTCAGGCACATGAAAGCGCTATGTGAACAGAGCGGGATGACAGTTGAATTAGCAGCAAAAGTAGTAGCAGCAAAGCATTTTAAAGCGCACGAATCTGTAGCGCCTATGGTTGTTTCGGCAGATAATCAGGTGTCAGAGCGATACGAAGAACGATACAATGAACTTTTTGCGGTTATGCAGCAGCTAGGGGAGCAAAACCAACAACAGGCGGCAGAACTGGATCGGTTACATAAGCGGATGGACGAGCAGAACGCTAATATATCAGTCATTTTGAGGGAGGTTCTGGAGACTAGGCGCTTAGTTGCTGCAACGTCTGCGCGGAAATGGTGGAAGTTTTGGGACAAGGAGATTCATGACGAACCTGATCCGAAAGCCGTTTGGAACAAAAAGCAGAATCCAGAAAACTACTTAAAATAGACGTGGGGCGTGGGGAATAATAGAGATATTATCTCTATACTACGCTGCACGGTGCTATAGCAAGCGACCTTTTGCGGGTTGCTTTTTTTGTTGTATGCTAAAGAGAAAAATAAAAGGAGGACACAGATGAAGGAATGGGGTTCTAATTTGGGAAGAAAAAGGATTGATCCGGAAGAAGTTGTAAAAACAATTTGTATAAATGTAAAACAGAAAGTTCTTACAGAGATTGAAAAAGAGGGCGTTCCTAAACATATTATTGAG